>NZ_AHBC01000006.1:0-27413 GCF_000236625.2 Halomonas sp. GFAJ-1 | reverse complement strand
ATGCCACGCTGGAGTGGGTTGACTGGTTCAACAATCGCCGACTACTGGAACCCATCGGAAACGTTCCACCAGCAGAACGAGAAAGGACGTATTATCGTCAACTGGAGGAGTCGGGTGAAGCTGCCTGACTCAAACAAACCGGTCTCCGGAATAACCGGGGCGGTTCATTCTGCTCAAGAGCAGCGTTACGTTAAATGTCAGATCATCCTTCCGCACGCAAAAACTGCAAAAATTTTGCCAGTAGGCACTCATAAGATGACATCGCTACCATGCTGTTTTTGTTGGTATCGCTCAACGACATAACGAAAGCACACGAGACTTACGAACAGGGAAGACGTTAAATGAAAACTTCATTTGCCTACATCAGCATTACTCAAAGCACACCTGTCGAACTGGTTCCACTGAAAATTGCCAACCAAGGCATTAGCTTTTTTATTCCATCTGTCGAGTCTTATAGCCAATTTGCATGCAATACGCATGACGTTAAGGATTGGAAGCTATCTTTCTTCCAACTGTCGGCAAACGTGTGTGTTCGCGTCTTATTTACACCCTTTCCACTACCACATAATGACGCAGTACATTGTCAGGCATTAGCGCGTGTAGGCTGGTGGGAGCGACCACTTGGAAATAGCACAAATACAACAGACCGGTATGCTGTGTCGCACTTTCTTCGTGGCTCTAAAGCCCTACCTGACAGTACATTCGTCTCGGTAGGTGAACACTTTCAAATTGCCTGCGACCGCAACGGGCTTGCTTTGGTTGGGACAACCTACCAACAGTTTCAACGTATTGTTATCTGCCAAGCCCTCGCCGCAGCGTACCACTACATTATGACAAGCAAGATGTTAGCTCTGACCCAGCATCTAAAGCACCAACGCTTTGATGCGCTAGCGACCCTACATGAAGAGGTCTTAGCATTTAATGCTAGCGATTTTTTTGCTCGACCTATTGATATTGCTCGTCAACAGCTTAACCAAGTTTGGTCGCATCTCGCCGCGCATTGGCAGCTGTGCGAAACCAATCAGCAGCTAACCTCACAGCTGAAAGATATTTCGAATCTACTCCTCACCAAGCGTGAGCAAAAGGCTCAACATCTACGGGAACTTCGCTACCAACAAGGAGAGAAAGAGCAACTGCGGACAGAGGCTGAGCGCGCTTCAAAGCAAGAAGCTCAGGCACGGCGCGCATTCCGTATTGATATAACGCTTAGTTTGATTGGGCTACTGTCAGTACTATCCATAGTCCAAATTACGCCTAATGACATTAGCCAGTTTTTAAATGCGTGGGCGAATCTTTTCCTAACTTCTTAGGTCTTGCAGTAGTCAGAGTGTAGGTTGTAACCAGGATGAGCCGGTGTGCATCTAGCCACCAACACAGCTGTGCATTTCTAATAATAATTTTAGCTAATTAAACGTAATTTTAGGACATATAGTATGTGCTTATTTTACCAGTCTCATAACCTTCTAAGGCTCTTCGACGTTGTGTGTGGAATTTGTCCCCTGAGCTGGGCCAGAATATGGACTCCACAACAGCAGTAGGTATGGCATGGACGGCACCCAGATTCTAACTCTCGGCCTGGGCTTGGAAGCGCCCTGGATCCTCAAGAACCAGCACCTGGATACCGCCGTGTCGCCTCACCGACTGGATCTCTATGTTGAGGCGGAGCGAGGCAGTCTCTACCCCTGTCCGGAGTGCGGCAAGGCCTGTCAAGCTCACGACTTTGCCGACAAAACCTGGCGTCATCTGAACTTCTTTCAGCACCACTGTTACCTGCATGCTCGCGTGCCCCGCACGAAGTGTCCTGAACATGGCGTCAAACGCATAGATGTACCCTGGGCGCGGTCGGGCAGCGACTTCACGCTGCTGTTCGAGCAAGCGGCCATGTCGCTGGTCAAGGAGATGCCGGTGCTGGCCGTCTCTCGGCAGCTAGAGATCTCCGACAAACGACTATGGCGTATCGTGCATCACTACGTGGGCTGCATGCTGGGGGAGCTGGATCTGTCCAATGTGGCGACGGTCGGCGTAGACGAAACCGCGTCTCGGCGCGGTCACCGCTACGTCACAGTGTTCCTCGATATGCAGCGCAAGCAGGAACCGGTTATCTTTGCCGTCCCAGGCTGCGGCAAGGATACCATCCAAGCATTTAGCGCCTTCCTGACAGCCCATGGCGGCGATACGGACAATGTGATCGAGGTAGTCTGCGACATGTCGCCCGCCTTCCTTAGCGGCATCACCAAGCACCTTCCCAAGGCCGAGGTGACGGTCGACTGGTTCCATATCGTGCAGACCTTTACCAAGCGGCTGGATGAGGTACGCAAGAAAGAGCGCCGCGAGCAGGAACACCCTATCGCTGCGCTGGGCACTGCTGAAAAATCTGGACAACGAGAACCTGAGACCTAAGCAGTTAGCGGCGCTCCAGGAGTTGGTAGCCGATCAGAGCGCCACGGCCGATGCCTGGATAATCAAGGAAAAGCTACGCTGGATCCAGAAGGCCCCAACGCCCAGAGCGGCTCGATGGCGCATCACGAACTACCTCAAGGTCATGCAAGCGGCGGTTTCTGAAAAGCCACTACTGAAGCCGATGGGAAAGGCCTTGGCGACACTTGAGCGGCACGCGGAAGCAGTGGTCAGACGCTGGCACTCGGGACTGACGAACGCAAGACTGGAAGGGATGAACGGCCTATTCCAGGCGGCTCGGTCACGCGCACGTGGCTATCGGAACGAGGCTAACTTCATCGCCATAATCTACCTGATTGGCAGCCCGGTGGGCCGCCTGTTTGATCAGGCCAAATCCACTTGAAGTGACGAAGAGCCTTCATATTACTCCGTGAGTTGATACCTGAACCACGATTGAGTGGGTAACCCTTCAACCTTGTCGATGGTAGGAAGAACCTACGACTTCGGCTTCGAAGACCATTTCTAATCAGCTATGCGGCCCAAAAAACAGGAAGGCTGGCGACGAAAAATTAAAAAAAAATATATAACAACGAGTTAAAACAAAAAGAATATAGATGATACGCCTTTTTGGCACACCGCTTAACACCGGTACATCTACGTTTTAATCCGCCAAGCTGGCACAAGCGTGATTTTCAAATGGCCTTTTTTTGGACATTTTTGACCCTCGGCCAATGAGCACAGCGCGATCTGGAGCTTCCAGCAGATGAGTAAAAAACCTTATCCATCCCCTCAGTTCAGCGGCATGTTAGACTGACATTATTAAAGTCGTTAGCCGTTTCTACCCTGAGTCCCAGGAAGCTAGTATGCCAGCCACGTACCGTCAGATATTACCCATTGGCATCCAGTCCTTCGAAAAGTTGCGCAAGGGCCATTATTACTACGTTGATAAAACGCCCTTGATTCACAACATCGCAGAAACGGGCGGCTATTACTTTCTCTCTCGCCCACGGCGGTTTGGCAAAAGCCTGCTGCTGGATACTCTGCGCTGCCTGTTCGAAGGCCGAGAGGCACTGTTTGAAGGGCTGTATATCCACGACAAGTGGGACTGGCAAACGCACAATCCCGTGGTGCGCATCAGCTTCTCCAACGGTGTGGTCACCAGCCGCGAGGATCTGGACGCGAATATTCGCTACCAACTGCAGCAACAGCGCCACCATCTGAGGATTGATGTAACGCCACCCGAAAGGATTGCCGACGACTTTGCCAGCCTGCTTGAAAACGCCCATCTCGCCTATGGCCAGCGCGTCGTTGTCTTGATCGACGAGTACGACAAGCCGATTCTGGATAACCTGCTCGACCCTGAACTGGCCCGCGAACTGCGCGAGGGGCTGAAGAACCTTTACAGCGTGCTCAAGGATGCCGACCCGCACCTGCATTTTGTGCTGCTCACCGGCGTGTCCAAGTCCAGTAAAGTCAGCCTGTTTTCGGGGCTTAACAACCTAAATGACATTACTCTCGATGCGCCTTACGCGGCTATTTGCGGTTATACCGATCACGATATCGATACAGTGTTTGCACCAGAACTTCCCGGCCTTGATCGCGAAGAGATCCGCCGCTGGTATAACGGCTACCGTTGGGGCAGCAAAAACGTCGATTCAGTTTACAACCCTTTTGATGTGCTGCTCTTGTTGCAGAAACGTGAGTTCGGCCCTTACTGGTTTGAAAGCGCCACCCCAACGTTTCTGGTCAACCTGCTGAAAGAACGCGGCGTATTTACTCCCCAGTTAGCACACTGGGAAACGGAATACGAGCTGCTCAGCCAATTTGATGTCGATGCCATCAGCTCGGATGCCCTGCTGTTTCAAGCCGGTTATCTAACAATCAAGAATATCGAAGAGCCTATCGTGGGCTACCGCCAGTACACCCTGGGGTTTCCTAACCAGGAAGTTGAAACCAGCCTGAACCAGGCGCTACTGCCTTCGCTGGGTGTTGACGACATTCCAAAACAACGCCGCACCTTGTTTACGGTATTACGTCAGCATGATCTGGTGGGGTTGGAGGCTCACCTGAAAGCCCTTTATGCTGGCTTGCCCCACGACTGGTATCGTAATAACCCCATTGCCCAATATGAAGGGCATTATGCCAGTGTGTTCTACAGCCACTTCGCCGCACTCGGCGTGGGCGTGACGGTGGAAGATGTTAGCTTAAGGGGTAAGGTAGATATGAGCGTCGACTTTGGTGGCCATGTTTATCTTTTTGAATTCAAGGTCGTGGAACAGCTGCCCGAAGGCAAGGCGCTTGAGCAAATCAAAGCCAAGGGATATGCCGACAAACACCGTGCTTCTGGCAAGCCCATCCACTTAGTGGGCGTGGAATTTTCAAGCGCTCAACGGCAAATTGTAGCGTTTGAGGTAGAAACGTTTTAAAGCCGAGCGCGTGATATGTCTGTGCGAGAAGTGAAACGGCGAAGCAATCTAGCCCCTGCGATGGCTGAATCGTTCCAGGTGTCTACGAAATCTGGGGCGGTTCAGACTCCTGCCAGGGACGCCATGCAATTGACATCCTCCGACCACTGGACTCTCTGATTTAGTGGTCGGAGGATGTCAAATCCACCCCAAAAAGCGCAAAGCAAATATACCTGCCGTTACTGTAATGCTCGCCATCAGTGTGGTGATGGCAATAATGTTCGCCGCCAGGGCTACATTGCCGTTGATCGCTTTCACCATAACGAAGCTTGCAGCGGCCGTGGGGCTGGCAAAGAATAAGAACAGCAGGCCTAACTGCTCCCCAGAGAAGCCCATTAACCATGCCGCCAGCGTGGAGGCAAACGGCAGAATGATCATTTTCATACTGCTGGCACTCAACGCAACTTGGCTCCCTACGCGAATGTTGGCCACTGAGAGCGTTGCGCCAATGCAGATCAATGCAAGTGGCAAGGTTAACGAGGCAAAATAATCTCCTGAGGTGATTACCCAGCTGGGCAAAGGAATCGAGAAAGCAGTAAATGGCAGTGCCGCAAATACCGAAAGAATGAGCGGATTGGTGGCAATATGCTTAAGCATGTTTCGCCAATCGGTGGATTGCCCGGGCTGGTAAGCCGCCAACGCAATCACTGAAAGCGCGTTGTACATAATGATGACCACACCTAGCAACAAACTGCCCGCCGAAAGCCCGTAATTACCGTACATCCCCGCCGCTAGCGCTAAGCCAACGACACCGCAGTTTCCACGAAAAGCGCCTTGGACATAAATGCCCCTTTCGGCTCTAGGTACTCGGTAATGCGCCCACCCCCAGCTAAATGCAAATTGCGCTAATGTGGCGACGGCAAAAAAGAGCAGCAGCGGCACATCCAGCGCGACGCTCAAGTCTGCCTTAATCAAGCTTAAGAATATAAGCGTAGGGAGCGTTCCTTTGAAAACTAATGTTGAGGCCGTAGCAACAAAGGCGCTATCAATCCACCGCAAACGCTTTAAGCCAATACCCACAAAGACCATTGCAAACACCGGCAGCGTAACGTCTAGTGTGCGGGAAAATAACGCAAGTAGCTCCACAAGGGCACTCTCAGTCTGATAAGCAGTTACTTATACTCTACATATAGCAACGGTTTGTCGACATGCTATTATTTATCAAACAGCGCGCCTAGATCCTGCTCCGTTGGCACCCGCAAAACCACGCTATCACGCCCCAGCCCTTTGGCCTCATAGCTAGCGGCATCCGCTCTGGCAAGCGCATCGTCAAAACTTTCATCGTCCTCGTCGAAGCGGGTAACACCGATACTCAGCGTAACCGTGTACTCTTTACCTTCTTGGTTTACCGCTATCTCACTGACTGCTTGACGCAGAGACTCCGCGATTTTTTCTGCTTGACTGATAGTGCAACTTGGCAGAAGAACAGCAAACTCATCCCCTCCCTGGCGCGCCACATGGTCGCTTCGGCGCACTTCCCACGCCACTACCTGAGCAATCCGGCGAAGCATTTCATCACCTAGCGCATGACCACCTTCGTCATTGATAGGCTTGAAATGGTCAAGATCAAACATCAGTAGTGCTGAAGGTGTGCTGGTTTTCTGGAAATCAGCAAACGCCTCTTCAAGACGGCGCTCAAACCCTCGACGATTGAGCAAGCCGGTTAGTGGATCATGCTCAGCCTCCCAACGCTGAAGAGCCTCTTGCTGACGGCGCTCGGTAATATCCTTAACCACCCCGACCAAACCCAGCGAATGGCCACCCTGGGAAAGCATCACCACCCGCGCATGAATATCCAACCAAAGCGTTTCATTGTCGCTACGAATAAAGCGCAGCTGACGTACAAAATCGCTGCCAGACTTAAGGCTATGGCGCCACATATCCTCAGCGCCATCCAGGTCATCAGCATGTATTTGCTTTAACCATGCCCCCATGGGGGTATCCGCAGAAATCCCCAATATCTCCAATAACGCGGGATTCATATAGGTAATATTGCCGCCAAAGTTGGCGACAAACATACCCTGAGGAGACGCATTCAGAACCGAATCCAAGAAGGCCTCGCGCTCTTGCAAATTACCAACAAGCTGCTGGCGCTCGTCCTCTACACGGTTGAAGGTAACTGCTACCTGCTGAAGCTCTTGCATCGTCGTCGCAAGGCTAACATGGTCACGACGCCCACGCCCCACCTCACCGATCTGTGATTCTAATTGATTCAAGGGGGTCAGAATACGTGCTAGCAACCACCATAAAAACGGCATCATCAGTATCGCAAGCACGACCCAGATCCACCACAGTCTGTGGATGAATCCTATGAGCGGGAACTCAGCTTGCTCGACAGGCAAAAACAAACCCACTACCCAGCTGGCGGGCCATATCTGCGCGTACGATTGCAGGCTCAGCCGTCCATCAATGAGTGTTTCAACCCCATCCCCCTGCCAACCATCAAGCGCTAACCCCAGCAACGGATTGCCCGCTAGGTTAGGTATAGGAGCGTTTATTAAAGATTGATTAGGATGGTATAAAATTTTACCCGAAGATGTCGCTACGGAAGCAAACCCCTGTTCACCTAACCGCACTTTAGCCAAGCGACCAAATAAACCACCAGAATTTAAGCTTACTACCCCCCCAATAAAGCCAATAAACTCTCCTTCTGAATTTTTACGAGGCACACCCACCAGCACTAAAGGCATATTGCTGGCGCGCCCAACAAAGGGTTCGCTCACATAGGGCTGACGCGTCCCTTGCAGCATTTTAAAATATTCAAGTGAAGCCGTTTCAAGCCCCCTTCTCCCTTCCACCCTGGGCCAGTCCGCTACAATCCGCCCTTGGCTATCAGCAATAACAATACCCTCGAACCATGATAATAACGCGTCGTTTTGGCTAAGCGTAGCCTCCAGAGCGTCAACGTCTTCATTTGTTGCCAGCAATTGATTTAAACGCTCAAGCGCTTGGAAACGTTGATCAACCTGATGAGTTATTTCATCAGCAAGAAGATTTGTCTCGTAGCGTAAATGCTCCATGTTCGTTTCATACAGCATGTTCTTACCCACCTGCCACGCCATACCCAACACCAACGCTGCCAGCAACAAAAGCGCACAAGAAAGTCCCAGCAGTAGCTGGCCTTTTAACGAACGTAGAACATTCAGTCTGTGAACCAAACGGGCTAAATGCACCGGTTATTCCTTCTGTTATCAACTTTCCTTAGCACTAATGTAATCCACTTAGCATCAGTCATGACACAGCTCATTACGATATGATTACAGAACTTACCAAAAAGGGCACCCGCGAGCGCGTTGAAAAGTAAATTAGATTAGGCAAATTACCTGAGTTAGGCAATTCACCCTGACCGGCAACGCCGTAACACTCTGCCTTGTATACAATCTGCGCGGATGCAGCTTGGGCAAAATTGATAAGCACAGCCATTTCACGTATGTTCGCCGACTACTCCTTTAAGCTTATATATAAGCGGCAACCCCAATGGCGAAACGTACAGCTGGTTATACTTCAAATGGCATCCGCAAAATTTCTGCACTTGCTGAATTTCTGCCTGAGTTTGAGTGTTTTTCGCGTATAAGCGGGGTTAAACCAAAACCTGATGCCGTTATTGGCTGGGGGCTTAAACCCACCAGCAAACGTGCCCGTCGTTATGCTAAACGCTATGCGCTTCCTTATATTGCGTTGGAAGATGGTTTTTTGCGTTCTTTAGGGCTCGCATCCGATGGGTATCAACCTCACAGTTTGATCGTTGACCATACCGGGATCTACTATGATGCCTCACGCCCCAGTGACCTAGAGAACTGGCTAAACAGCGCCACGTTTGAGTTCGAGGAGCTTGAGCTAGCCCGCCAATGCATAGCGCTAATAAAGCGCTACCGGCTATCAAAATATAACCATGCCATCGACCAGCCAATTGATAGTAGCGCACAGATTTTAGTGGTAGATCAAACTGCGGGCGATGCCTCTATTCATCATGGCGGTGCTAGTGCAGAAAGTTTTGAACAGATGCTCACTCAGGCATTAAGCGACCACCCAGATGCCGAGATATTAGTCAAAGTCCATCCTGACGTGATTGCTGGTAAAAAACAGGGGCATTTAGCAAATGCAAAAAACCATCCTCGCTGCCGCCTAATTAGCCAAGACATCAACCCATGGGCCCTATTTGATCAAGTTGATACCGTTTATGTAGTAACCAGTCAGCTAGGTTTTGAGGCATTGCTAGCCGGCAAGCAGGTTCATTGCTTTGGCTTGCCCTTCTACGCCGGCTGGGGGCTAACGAAAGATCAGCTGCACTGTACCCGGCGGCGCGTAAAACGCAGTTTAGAAGAAATGTTTGCCGCAGCCTATCTACGCTACACCCGCTACGCTAACCCCTACACGGGTAAGGCCGCTACGCTAGAAGAGACGATCGCACTGATCGCTGATCAAAAGCGTCAGCAAGAACGACTGCGCGGCCAATGGTTCGCCTGCGGCTTCTCCTTCTGGAAACGGCGTTTTATCAGCCAGTTTTTAGGGCCTGCTGCGGTGGTCCACTATCAAAAAGAGCTACCTGTCACACCTATCGCAGGTTCATCTTCTGCACAATTTTTGGTGTGGTCCAGCCGAATCAATGAAGACTTTAAAGCCCGCTACCCACATCACCTTGACCAGCTAGGGCGCATGGAAGATGGCTTTATTCGCTCGGTAGGCTTGGGTGTCGATCTCACCCAGCCGCTCTCTTTGGTTATTGATCGCCAAGGGATCTACTACGATCCAAGCCAACCCAGTGAGCTAGAGACGCTGCTTAACCAAGCGGAGTTCAGCGATGACCTACTAACGCGGGCCGCTCAGCTACGCGAACGCTTAGTGGCGTTAAAGCTCTCGAAGTACAACGTGCCCGGCCAACAGGATATTACACTGCCCGCCAACCAGCAGGTTATCTTGGTACCCGGCCAAGTTGAAAGCGATGCCTCTATTGCCACCGGCTCGCCGGAAATACGCACGAACAGCGCCCTGCTAAGCGCAGTAAGAGAAGCACACCCCACTGCCTTCATTGTTTATAAAGCGCATCCCGATGTTTTGAGCGGCGCTCGGATAGGTACACTCGATACTAACGCTGAACGCCTGTATGATTTGGACGCCAGCCATATCGACATTACCGTGCTTTTGGAGCGCGTTGATGCGGTGCATACCATGAGCTCGCTCACCGGCTTTGAAGCGCTACTGCGCGGCCGTCATGTATGCACCTACGGTCTGCCGTTTTATGCGGGCTGGGGGTTAACAACGGATGCTATGCACTGCCCAAGGCGTCAGCGCGTCTTAACACTCAACGCGCTAGTGGCAGGAACACTTCTGCTGTATCCAAACTACGTTGACCCACGTTCCCGTCAGCTTTGTAACGCTGAAACCGTCGTAAGCCTGTTGGAACAGGCCAGATCACAAAAACATAGTCTTACATGGAAGCAGCGTCTGTATCGCGGCTATCGTAATTTACTGATTGGAAGCCATTGAGTTGAAGCCAAAGCGCGCATTTTTATTTCTACAAGGCGTTTGCTCGCCCTTTAATCAACGTTTGGCGCGTAGACTAACCGATGACGGCCACCGCGTGGTCAAAGTCAATTTCAATGCTGGGGACATGGCCTACTGGCAACTCACCCATGGTCATAGCCACTTATTTCGCGACCCGCTAAGCGAACTCCCAGCATTTATACAGTCACTCTGGCAGCGTTACGCGATTACCGATCAAATCGTTTTTGGCGACCGACGCCCAGTTCACCGCCCAGCCGTTGATCAAGCAGCTGATGCAGGGGTTCGTACCCACGTATTTGAAGAGGGCTACTTTCGCCCTTTTTGGATTACCTTAGAGCGCGAAGGAGTGAACGGTCATTCACTACTGCCTCGCGACCCCAGCTGGTTTTACGAAACCGGAAAAAAGCTGCCTGAACTCCCACCGCCAGTACGCTTTCGCTCATCGTTTAAAATCCGCGCGATGCACGATGTTGCCTATCACTTGGCAGGCCTGGCTAACCCTCTGATAGCGCCACGCTACCGCAACCATGCGCCCATTACCGCGCCGGTTGAGTACGCGGGCTATATCAAGCGCTTTACGCTACTTAAACAGTGGAAAAAGCGAGATGCGAAACGCATTACATCACTTATCGAAAGCGGCAAACCCTATTTTATGCTGCCGCTTCAGCTCAATACTGATGCACAAATTCGTGACCACTCGCCCTATGCCAATATGAAAGAGGTGATGGATCACGTCATGGGCTCGTTTGCCGAACATGCCCCCAGTGATGCACTGCTGTGTATCAAAAACCACCCCCTGGATATGGGCCTAGTCAATTACCCTAAAATTATCGAAAAGCTGGTGGATTTTTACGGCCTACAGGGGCGCATTGTCTATTTAGAGTCTGGCGACCTCAATCCACTCATCAAACACGCGGTCGGCACCGTGACGGTTAACAGCACCGTGGGCATTGTTTCTCTTGAAAAACGGTGCCCCACCTTTGCGCTGAGTGACCCCATCTATAATTTAGCGGGACTCACTTATGAAGGTTCGCTGGAAGAGTTCTGGCACCAGCCTCCGGCACCCAACCCCACGCTGTTCGGTTATTTCCAAAACACGGTGATGCATGCCGCACAAGTGAATGGCGGGTTTTACTGTCAACCGAGCATTGATTTAGCCGTGGACAACTCAGCGCGTATACTTGAAGCCTGCCCTTCACCGTTGGAGAAGCTGCTTTGAGCACTGGCCGATCATCCCCCCCCTCGGCTACCGAGGTCTCTGCCCGTGCAGTTCAGCAACGCTGTGTCTTAATTACCGGTGCCACGGGGGCGATTGGAGGCGCGCTGGCGAAGGTCTATGCCACTCCCGACACCCACCTTGTACTGCATGGCCGCCAACAGCAGACATTGGAAGCACTTGCCGCGGAGTGTCGCATGGCAGGCGCAAAAGTAACGCTCTCATCGGTCAGCCTGACCGATGATACTGCTCTTAAAGCATGGTTAACCGCATTATCGGTTGATCAGGTGCCAGATATCGTCATTGCCAACGCTGGCAAAAACACGCACCCCACTCACGAGGGCGGGCTGGAGCCCTGGGACGACGTTCAAGCGCTATTAGATATCAACCTAAAGACGCCGATTGCCATGGCCCAGCACTTGGTACCGGCGATGCAAGCTCGAGGCAGCGGTCAGCTTGTGTTTATCAGCTCCCTGGCAGGCTGGCATGGCTTACCCACCACGCCCAGCTACAGTGCTAGCAAAGCAGGCATAAAAGCCTATGGCGAAGGCCTGAGAGGCTTGCTAGCGCCTCACGGCATCGGTGTCACAGTGGTCATGCCAGGCTATGTCACCTCTCCCATGAGCGAGGCAATGCCCGGCCCCAAACCGTGGGAGTGGTCACCCCAGCGCGCAGCAAATAAGATTGCCCGTGGCATCAGTGCCAATCGCGCCCGGGTGAGTTTCCCTTTCCCGCTGAATTTCGGCACCTGGTGGCTTGCGGTGCTACCTGCAGGCATCTCCCAATGGCTGGTAAAGCGTTTTGGCTTTCACCACACAGGAGGCAGTTAACATGCAGGCCTCTTTTACACTTGCTTTAGTAGCCCCCCTAACGGCAGGCCTGCTAGGCAGCTTGTTATGTGAAGCACTGCTAACGCCTCGTCCGCGCCCCTTCTGGCAGCGTGGTATTGCCGCCAGTAGCATCCATGTAGGCAGTTGGCTGCTGCTGTTTGGCTTATTCACTCTACTATTACAGCGCCCCTGGTTTGCAGTGGTGTTTATTTTGTCGCTTCAGTTGGTCATCGTACAGTCCAGCAATACCAAGTCCCGCACGCTCAATGAGCCTTTTATTTGCCACGACTTTGAGTATTTTTGGGACGCGATTCTTCACCCAAGGCTTTACGTGCCATTTTTTGGTATTGGGCTTGCGATTGCCGCCAGCAGTGCTGGTGCAGTTGCGATTGGCAGTTTTCTGTACTTCGAGTCTTCGCTACTCAGCCAGTGGAGCGGCGCTAGTTTTTTACTAGCGACATTCGGCATCGCCGCTTTAGGTGCACTATTGGTGGGGGCTGGGCTATATAAACTACCGTCGGTTAGCTTGGCGCCGGCTGCCGATCTCCACAGCCTGGGACTTTATTCCAGCCTGTGGGCCTACGGCACTGCGCTCATGCGCTCTTCACCTCCTGCAGCGGCCTCTTCGCCCTTTAGTGCTATCGCAAAGCACCAGAAGCCTGCAGCAGATACGCAAATGGCCGCAGGGTCACGCACACCTGATAACGCAACCCTTCCTAACGTAGTGTTGGTGCAGAGCGAGTCGTTTTTCGACCCGCGCCCTTGGTGCCCGGAGGTTGCTTCCACCCTGCTAGCGCATTTTGACGCCACCCGCGCTGAGGCCATTCAGCACGGCGACTTAGAGGTTCCCGCTTGGGGTGCTAACACAGTGCGAACCGAGTGCGCAGTGCTTACCGGGCTTGCGCCAGAGACCTGGGGCGCTCGTCAATTTAACCCTTACCGCACCCTTACACGGCACCCGCTGCCAAGCATCGCCAGCGCGTTTAAATCTCAGGGTTACCGCACCGTCTGCATACACCCTTACCCGGCTACCTTTTACATGCGTGACCAGGTTTTCCCCAAACTTGGCTTTGATACATTCATCGATGTTAGTGAATTCGACAGCCACGATAAGCACGGCCAATATATTAGTGACCACGCGGTGGCACGAAAGATTGGACGCCTGCTTGAAGATGACGATAATAGGCCGCTATTTCTATTTGTCATTACCATGGAAAATCACGGCCCACTGCATTTAGAAGCACCTGATGAGGCGCGGTTGGCCGCTACACTGCCAAACGCTGCTTGGCCGCTGCCAGAATACTTACGCGATCTAGCGGTCTATTTGCACCACTTAGGTGAAGCTGACCAAATGCTAGGCAGTGTTAAAACAGCGCTAAACTCAGTCGCTAGACCTGGGCTGTTAGGATGGTACGGTGATCATGTGCCGATACTGCCCGCCGCTTACGCGCACTATTCACTGCCTACGGGCAGTACGCCTTACATGCTATGGTCGACAGATTTAGTAGGACAAACACCCAGTCCAGCGCCTGCTGGGTACGCGCCACAGAAGATAGTAGCCAACGAACTTGGCGTCCGGCTATTTAAACAAGTGTTTGGACGCGATATAAGTAACGATGTGATCAAGGCAGAACCAGAACCTCAGGAGCAAGAATGACTAAACGCGTTGCCATTATCGGCGCCGCCCATCGTTTCCCCGGCACCACCCCTGAAACGTTCTGGCAGGACCTGCAAGCCGAAAAAGACCTCGTCACCCAAGTGGCTCCAGATCGCTGGAGCCATGATGCCTACTGGCACCCAGACAAACGCCATCCTGGCACCAGCGTGACTTTTTCCGCTGGTAGCCTTGGTGACATCAGCGGGTTTGACGCAGCGTTTTTCGGCATCTCGCCACGTGAAGCGGCGAATATGGATCCCCAGCAGCGCATGCTGCTGGAGCTTGCTTGGGAAGCCATGGAAAGCGCGGGCATAGTCCCTAGCAGCCTACGCGGCAGCCAGTGCGGAGTGTTCCTGGGCGTCGCCAGCCTTGATTACTCCTACCGCATGGCTGATGACATGGGGGCCATTGACGCCTCTACCGCCACGGGCAACACCTCAAGCATTGCCTCGAACCGGCTCTCTTATGTGTTTGATTTACACGGCCCGAGCATGTCGCTGGACACGGCCTGCTCGTCTTCAATGGTGGCGTTTCACCAAGCTTGCCAGTCAATCCGCAGCGGCGAAACCACCATGGCACTGGCAGGCGGCATTAGCCTACACCTGCACCCCTACGGCTTTATTATCTTCTCCAAAGCCAGCATGCTCTCGCCAACCGGACGCTGCCAAGTCTTTGATGACGCAGGCGACGGCTACGTGCGCTCAGAAGGTGCCGGGCTGTTTTTGCTGAAAGACTACGACCTTGCCGTGTCCGATGGCGACAATATCCTGGCGGTGGTAGCAGGCTCAGCCGTCAATACCGACGGTCACAAATCCGGCCTAACAGTGCCCAACCCCAGCGCCCAAATTGATTTAATGCGCCGCGCCTACGAGCAGGCGGGCATCTCACCGGACGAGATCGATTATCTGGAAGCCCACGGCACCGGCACCGCCGTTGGCGACCCAATAGAGACCCGCGCGATTGGCGAAGCGTTAGGCAAGCACCGCAAAACGCCGCTGCTGATTGGCTCGGTGAAAAGTAACGTTGGACACCTGGAAACAGCCTCTGGGGTGGCTGGACTTGCCAAGGCGCTCTACAGCCTGCAGCACCGTGAAGTGCCCGCCACTATCGGCATTCGCAAGCTCAACTCGCGCATCAAATTTGATGAGTGGAATATCAGCGTTGTTACCAAAGCCCAACCACTTAAGCCACAGGGTCGCTTAGTCATTGGGGTTAACTCTTTTGGCTTTGGCGGCGCTAATGCCCACGTCATTTTAGAAAGTGCGCCGGAAAAAAACACGGTACCTAGTCACACCTCTGCTGACGCACTACCTATCCGGCTTAGCGCCCGCAGCCAAGAAGGCTTGGTTGCCAATGCCCAGGCCTTAGCAGCCTACCTGCGCGACAGCGAGCACTCTTTTTACGATATCGCCCACACGCTTTACCACCACCGGGAGCAACACACCTTCGGTGCGCTCTACTTTGCCCACACGCCCACCGACGCGGCGGACGCCCTGAGCCAGTTTGCAGAAGGTGAGGAAGCAACAGCGGGTCAAGAAAACTCAGTCACCACCCTTGAGCGCTTAGCTGACGCTTGCGGACCCGTATTTGTTTACGATGGTAACGGCTGCCAATGGGAAACCATGGGCCACGATCTGTTGGAAAGTGACGCCGTATTTAGCAGTGCCATTGATCGTGTTGATACCCTATTCCAGCAGTACGGCGACTTCTCCCTACGCGACGAACTAGCAGGTCGGAACCAGCTTGATGGCGCAGAGAGCCGTTTTGCCCGCACTGAAATCGCCCAACCTGCGCTATTTGCCTTACAAGTAGCGCTTACTGAATGGCTAAGTGCCCAAGGCATTACCCCTGCAGCAGTTTTCGGCCATAGCGTTGGTGAAGTGGCGGCGGCCTGGGCATCCGGCGCGCTTAGCCTGGAAGACGCGGTAAAAGTCATTTACTACCGCAGCTACTACCAAGGCAAGACCCGTGGCCTAGGTGAGATGAGCGCGGTAGCCATGAGTGCCGATGAGATTGCACCCTGGTTGGAAAAACCTGAGTATCAGCGCATTAGTCTGGCAGGCATCAATAGCCCGAAAGGCATCACCTTAGCGGGTGATCGGGATCAGCTAAGCGCGCTTGAAGCCGCCCTCAGCGACCAGAACATTTTCGCTAAACGGTTGCCGCTTGATTACGCCTTCCATAGCCCGGCCATGGACAGCATCGAAGCGGACGTCGTTGAGGCGCTGGCCGACATTTCTCCCCAGACGACCCAAATTCCTTATATCTCCACCGTTACCGGCACCACCAGTGAAGGTAGCGCCCTCGGCGCCCACTACTGGTGGCTCAACATCCGCGAACCGGTGCTGTTTGATAACGCCGCGACTGTGCTGATGGAGCAGGGCTTTAACGTCTTTGTGGAAGTGGGCGCCCATCCTATTTTGCGTCGTTATCTCAACGAATCTTTACGCCAGCAAGAGCGTGATGGTTTGGTAGTGGGCACTATTGAGCGCCACAAGCCTGGCCATGAAGGGCTTAACCGCTGCTTAAGCCAGCTGCTGCTTAGTGGCTTAAGTCTGGATAGCCGTCGTTTCTTCCCAGTAGAAGGCCAGCGCGTACTGCTTCCCCGTTACGCGTGGCAGCGTACCCACTACTGGGTGCAGGGCACCAACGATGGTCAAAACTTACTACTGCGCTACTACCAGCACCCGCTGCTGGGCTACCCGCTAGCTCAGCAAGAGCACACCTGGGAAAGCCAGCTGGACACCAAACGCCAGCCCTGGCTTGCTGACCACGTGGTCGGCGAAGGCGCTGTTTTCCCCGGTGCAGGCTTTGTCGAGCTCACACTTGCGGCCGCGCTGCAGCAAAAAGACACCCCGCTGCTGGACATTGAAGAGCTAGAAATTCGCGCTCCGCTGCTGCTCGACGGCCCCAATGGCCGCACCATGCGCCTTACCCTGAACCCAGACGACGGCCGCCTGGCGATACACTCTCGGGAACCCGCTACAGGCACCGAGTGGCAGCTAAACGCCGTGGCCCGTCGCATGCGCGAAAGCCGCGGCTTCTTACTCAGCCGCCAAGCGCCAACGCTCCCCACTCGTGCACCTGACTACACGCTGGACGAGCACCTGCAAATGGCCGAACGGATTGGGCTGCACTACGGCCCTGCGTTCCAGGCGATTAGCCGTGGCTGGATTGAAGGCGATAGCGTCATTGGGGAAGTACATCTTTCGGAGGTGATGCAGGGCCAGTTGGACACGCTTCACGTCCACCCAGGCATTCTGGACAGCGCTTTTCAGATGTTCATCCCACTGTTGGCACAACACAGCGAGTTTGCCGCTCAGCTCGCGTTTGTGCCGGTGCGCGTTGGTCGCATCCAGGTCAATGCGGAAGCTGGCGTACCCGTGGTGGCCCGCGCAGTGATGGGTAAACGCGCGCCCCACTCGTTTACCGCCGATTTCGAACTGTTCGACGCCGCAGGCAACGCCGTGGCCGTGCTTAGGGAAACACGCTTTAAGGCGATTCGTCTTAACCGTGCCCACCACCAGCACTTCAGTTATTTGGATGTGGAGCTAACGCCTGCGCCGCTTGATGCTGCCACGCTGGCACTGCCCGCCGAGGCGCTCAGCCGTTTAGCAGGGCTAAGCGACGCGTATGCCCACCAAACTGGACAGCGTTACGCCCAGGAAGTCGCCCCGCTACTCGATAGCCTGAGCGAAGCGTTTGCCCAGCAAAACAGCGAACAGGCAACAGATGAGAATGAACAGCTGCCCCCCGACATCATTTGGCAGCTGTTGGTGCAAGACTACCCAGACTACTTTGCGCCCATACACCTAGTGGGCCGCTTAGGCCTCCATCGGGAGCAGTTAACTAACGGTAGCGCTGAGCTTGAAAGCCTGGGCATTACAACTGAGCATCTCGCCGGTATTAACCGAGTGTTGATCGGCGAGAGCGGCTGGCAGGTGCTGGCCACCGAGCTTGGGGCGCTAATGGAAGCTACCTTAGCTACGCTACCTACTGGTCAGCGACTGCAGCTACTGGAAGCGGGCCCCTGCGCACCAGCCTTAGGCCAGCGCCTCTTAGAGCAGCTTGCCAACGCACGGCATATTGCTAAAGACGCACACCATTACCGCGCCATAACCACCAGCGACACCGCCCGCCACCAAGCGGAGCAGTTGCAAGAGCGCTTCCCGCTGATGGACATCCAGCCACTGGAAGACACCCTTCCCCTGCTTGCCTGCGCAGAAAAAGCTCAGCTTGCCTTTATCAGTGTGGATGTGACCCAGCCCGAACGCACGCGGCAGCTGATTGATGCCCTGCCCGCTCAGCTTTCCCCCGGTGCCCAGGTCATGGTGGTGGGTATTTCCCCCAGCCGCTGGCTAGACGATGTACTGGCAACCCCCGGTATCGACCAAACGGCCCTTGAGCAGAGCACTCTTAGCGACTGGCTGAATAATCAAGGGTTCAGGGTATCCCCACCTATCGCGCTGGAAGAGGGTGATACAGGCGCCTACCTGCTGCATGCTCAATACACGCATGCTCAAAAACCAACCGCGTCGCCGCTACCAGCCGCGCGCCACGTGGTGGTGGCGAACCATGCGCAAGAAGCACTCGCCACCCAGCTGGCTGCGCAGCTAGACGAGCTGTCTGGCACTGCCAATGCTTGGTTGCGCATCAGCGACGCCACTCCGCAGGCTCTGCTTGATGAGGCGCTTGCTGAAAATAATGAGCTATTCACTGTACTCAACGTGATCGACCTGCGCGGCCTAGGGGCCGCGACCACCGCCGCCCAAACCCAGCGCTGCCATAGCGCGCAGCAATGGTCACTGGCGCTAGAAGCTAGCGGGCTTGAAGGGCAAGGTAGCCGTGTCACGCTCTGGCTACCCACCCAAGAAGCCAGCACCAGTGACGACGCTGCGCTATGGGGTTTTGGTCGCTCGTTGGCGAACGAAGCGGTTGGTCATCTGGTAACGCTTATCGACGTACCCTCAGCACCCAGTGCGGCTACCCTTGCGACCTTTGCTGCCTCGGTGACGACGCCGGATAACGAAAACGAGCTGGTGATTACCCAAGCAGGCACCCGCCTGGCTACCCGCCTACGCACGCTGCCCGCCCCCCATCCGCTCCACGCTCAGGAAACCACACCGCACCAAGCGATGACCCTGGGCTTTGCCTTACCCGGCCAACTACGCCAGCTACAGTGGCGGCCTCGCCCGCTACCCGCCCTTGGGGCGGATGAGGTGGAAATTCGTGTCAAGGCCACCGGGCTTAACTTTCGGGATGTGATGTACACCCTGGGGCTTCTGTCTGATGAGGCGATCGAGAATGGTTTCGCCGGGCCAACCCTGGGGCTTGAGTTCTCAGGTGACGTCATCGCTGTCGGTGAAAATGTTAGCCATGTGGCACCAGGTCAAGCGGTGGTTGGCTTTGGCCCAGCAAGCTTTAGTGACCGGCTGATTGCCAGTCAGCACGCCGTGGCGCCGCTGCCCGACGGCATTAGTTACGCCGCAGCGGCGACCATTCCCACCACGTTCTTTACGGTGTACTACGCGCTGAAGCACCTAGCGCGCCTAGAACCCGGCGAGAAAGTGTTGATTCACGGCGCCGCAGGCGGCGTAGGGATTGCCGCGCTGCAAATTGCCCAG
Organism: Halomonas sp. GFAJ-1; assembly: GCF_000236625.2. Lineage (NCBI taxonomy): Bacteria > Pseudomonadati > Pseudomonadota > Gammaproteobacteria > Oceanospirillales > Halomonadaceae > Halomonas > Halomonas sp. GFAJ-1. The sequence continues at coordinate 7,719 of NZ_AHBC01000006.1, read as the reverse complement.
TGGCTGGGTGCGGAAATTTACGCCACGGTGGGCTCTGAAGAGAAGCGCGACTTCCTGCGTTTAATGGGGGTCGAGCACCTTTACGACTCCCGCTCGCTCACCTTTGCCGAAGAGATTTTGCAAGACACCCAGGGCGAAGGTGTGGATATCGTGCTCAATTCCCTGGCCGGCGAAGCCATTAACCAAAACCTTCGCGCCCTGCGCCCCTTTGGTCGTTTTTTAGAACTCGGCAAGCGCGACTTCTATGAGAATACTCATATTGGCCTGCGTCCGTTCCGCAACAACCTCAGCTACTTCGGCATCGACTCCGACCAGCTGATGAAAGTGCAGCCTGCGCTTACCCAGCGCTTGTTCGGCGAAATGATGGCGCTGTTTAACGAAGGCACGCTTAGCCCGCTGCCGTTTACCGCCTTCAGCCACAGCCAAGTGATTGACGCCTTCCGCTACATGCAGCAAGCGCGTCAAATCGGCAAGGTCGTCGTAACCTATGAGCAGCCCATCGCCCCGCCTAAGAACGAGGTGCTGGGTACCGCTGCCATGCAGCTACCGGCACATGCCAGCTATTTGATAACCGGCGGACTCGGCGGTTTTGGCCTTAAAACGGCGCAGTGGTTAGTAAGCAAAGGCGCGCGCCAGTTGATTCTGGTTAGCCGCAGCGGACCAGCCAGCGAAGAGGCCCAGGCAGCCATTAGCGAGTTTGAAGCTCAAGGGGTCACGGTGCTTGCCACCGCCTGCGATATCACTGACCGCGACGCACTTGCCAAGGTACTAGCCCGCGCCCAGCACGAGCTTGCTCCGCTTCGCGGGATTGTGCACGCTGCCACAGTGATTGATGACGGCTTGATTCGCAATTTGGACGCCGCACGTATTCAAAAAGTACTGGCCCCCAAAATTGAAGGTGCACGCCACCTGGATGCCCTTACCCGTGAGGCCGAGCTAGACTTCTTTATCCTCTACTCCTCAGCCACGACGCTGTTCGGCAACCCAGGCCAAGCCAACTACGTTGCTGCCAACCACTGGCTTGAAGCGTTTGCTGCCCGCCGCCGCGCCGAGGGCATGCCTGCCACCTGCGTTCGCTGGGGGGCAATTGAAGACGTGGGCTTCCTGGCGCGCAACACCCGCACACGGGACGCCCTGCAAGAGCGTTTGGGCGGCTCTGCCCTGCGTTCCGACGATGCTTTGAAGGTTCTGGAGCAAATGTTGATCACCCCAGGGGCAAGCCTAGGCGTGCTTGAACTTGAGTGGGGCGCCCTGGCACGCTTCCTGCCAACCGCTAACGCACCGCGCTTCACAGAAATTGCCCGTGCCAGCGACGATGATGGCAGTGTTGATAGTAATGACGACATCAGCGCCCTGCTTGCCGACCTTTCGCCTGAAGAGCTGCACAGCACGGTGACTGATCTTCTACGTGCCGAACTAGCCAGCATTCTGTTGATCGACGAAGAGAAGATCGACGTTAACCGCTCGGTATACGACATGGGCTTCGACTCGCTGATGGGCGTTGAGCTCATGACCGCTATCGAAAATCGGCTAGGAGTTCAGGTACCCGTGATGGTGCTCAGCGAAGCGTCTACTTTGAACAAACTGGCAGGCGTACTGATACAAAAGCTGCACCAGCACGATGATGATGTTGAAGAAGCGCCACAAGATGCGTTAGCCTCTCTGGCCGCTCGCCATGGAGCGGACGGGCTCACCCATGAGTCAGCTTCATCACCTGTGACCGAGACACCATGACCGCCAAGCGCTCTGAACTGAAACGACAACTGCTGGAACAGGCCCGTAAACGCCCGACCCCACGTGCCGCCAGCGCATCGACACCTTCTAACAATGGGGTAGAGGGTGCTCGTTCAGTTCCCGAGCGCTTTACACGGTTCGACGCTCACCCTGGCTATCAACAGCTTGCGATGATGCGCCAGGGAGCTGAGCAGCTCGGGTTGGTAGATCCCTTCTTCAAAGTACATGATGGGCTTGCCGGTGCCACGAGCAGTATTCACGGCCATACCTGCATCAACTTCGCCAGCTATAACTACCTGGGTTACTCCGGTGACCCACGCGTTGTGCAAGCCGCGTGCGATGCAGCCACGCACTACGGCACATCAGTTTCTGCCAGCCGCGTTGTGTCTGGCGAACGGCCTATCCATGGTGAACTTGAGCAAGCTATCGCCCATACCTACGGTGTGGAAGATGCGGTTGCCTTTGTAAGCGGCCACGCCACGAACGTCTCGACCCTAGGGTATTTGCTCGGCCCAAAAGACCTGGTACTCCACGATGAGTACATTCACAACAGTTCATTAGTAGGCGCTCAACTCTCTGGCGCCAAGCGCATGTCGTTTAATCATAACGACCCAGAGGCGTTAGATGCCCTTTTAAGCCGCCACCGCCACCAGTTTGAGCGGGTGATCGTGGTTATTGAAGGGCTTTACAGTATGGATGGCGACATCCCCGACCTACCCCGCTTTATTGCGCTAAAGCAGCGTCATCACGTGTGGTTAATGGTGGATGAGGCGCACTCGTTTGGCGTAATGGGGGACACCGGTCTAGGACTGCGGGAGCACTTTGCCATTGACCCAACCGATGTGGATATTTGGATGGGTACCATGAGCAAAACGCTCTCTGGGTGCGGCGGCTATATTGCTGGCAACAAGGCGCTAGTCGAAACGCTCCGCTACTTCGCGCCCGGCTTTTTGTACAGCGTTGGCATGCCGGCTCAAGTTGCAGCTCCCTCGTTAAAAGTGCTGGAGCTGATGCAGCAAGAGCCCGAGCGAGTGACCCAGCTACAAACGATTTCCCGCTATTTTTTAGAGCAGGCTCAAGCGCGTGGCTTGGATACCGGCCACAGCATTGGTTCGGCAGTAGTGCCGGTGATTGTGGGAAGCTCGCCGCTGGCAGCACACCTCTCTCATGCGTTGCTTGAACAGCATATCAACGTGCAGCCTATCCTTTATCCGGCCGTGCCGGAAAAGAGCGCCCGATTACGTTTTTTCCTATCCTGCGAACATACCCAAGAACACATTGACACGACCCTAGATACACTTGTTACCCTGCTTTCTAATCACAAAAGGTAATGACCATGGAAGAAGTATCGGGCCAAGAAGACCCTGAGAGCAAAGAGAACGGTGAACCCTGCTGGTACGTCATCCAGTGCAAAGGTGGCGAGTCTTTTCGCGCAGCTGAGCATCTCGCTAATCAGGATTACGAGGTCTTCCACCCCGTACTAGACGTGCAGCGCAAACGTCAGGGTAAGCTCACCACAATCACCGAGCCGCTCTTCCCTTACTACCTGTTTATTCGCCTGGACCAGACCGTGAGTAACTGGCGCCCCATCCGCTCTACACGGGGCGTATTGCGGCTACTTACCTTCGGCAATACCCCCATTGCGGTGCCCAACGCACTCATCGAAACCTTGTTAACGCAGCCACATCGCCAAGAAGGCAGCCACCGTTATTTTAGCGCCGGTGAGAAAGTCACCATTACCGATGGCCCCTTCAAAGATTTAGAAGCCGTCTTCAAACGCTGCAAAGGCGAAGAGCGCGCAATCGTATTGCTTAATGTGCTGCAACGCCCTCAGGATATCGAACTCGCGGTCGACAGCCTGCAAAAGCGTGAGGGTTAACACTCGACTCACTAGCGATGAAACTGTTGCTCGCGTTCAGGCTGCCAGAAAATGGCATCGACGCGCAGGCGTACTTCAGTGTTGTTGGGTAGCGGCCACTCAATCACGTCGCCTATTTTAAGGCCGATTAACGCCGCCCCGATGGGCGCCATCACCGAAATACCGTCGGGCACGCTTTCCAGCGAGTGCGGGTACACCAGGGTGCGAATCATCTGACGCTCACGCGTCAAATCGGTAAAGCGTATTTGGCTATTCATACTTACCACATCCTCAGGAATTTCCTGGGGGTCCAGCACTTCACCGCGCAGCAGCTCCTCTTCGAGTAGCTCTGCGACCATCAAATCTTTCTCAGCGGCATTATCGATCAGGCGCTGAAGCCGTTCGGCATCAATACGGTTAATAATAATCGGAGGACGCTGCCCCATGGTTACTCTCCTTAGAAAGCAGTAAAAAATAAACCACAAAAAAAGCCCTCCCCAAAAAGGGAAGGACTGTATACAAGCACTATATACGCATTAGGCTGTAAAAGCGATTAGGTCACGCCCTGCTCAATCATCGCATCTGCTACCTTACGGAAGCCTGCAATATTGGCGCCTAGCACTAAGTTATCGGGCTCGCCAAACTCTTCCGCTGTCTCAGCACACTGGCGATGGATATCCGCCATAATTTGCTTCAGCTTCTCGTCAACTTTTTCGAGCGGCCACTGCTCCATGCTGCTGTTTTGCGCCATTTCCAACTGGCTGGTCGCCACCCCGCCGGCATTAGCCGCCTTACCTGGGCCGTAAGCAATCTTGGCTTCCAAAAAGCGGTCTACGGCCTCTTTGGTGGAAGGCATGTTGGCGCCTTCGCTTACGCAGTTAACACCGTTAGCCAACAAGGCGTTAGCGTCTGCTTCAGTCAGCTCGTTTTGGGTAGCACAGGGGAAGGCTGCATCGCCCTCAATGCGCCATACCGCATGCCCATCCTGCGGATAATCCCGTACCGAAATGAACTGCGCGTCCGGATGGTCGTGAAGATAGTTTTCCAGTGAAACGCGCTGTACTTCTTTTAACTGCTTGAGTAAGCCTAAATCGATACCGCTAGGATCGTGAATCGTGCCGGTGGAATCACTGCACGTCACCGGCTTAGCGCCCAGCTCGCACAGCTTTTCAATAGTATAAATAGCCACGTTGCCCGCGCCCGACACCAAACACGTTTTACCGCGCAACGCTTCACCCCGGGCGGTGAGCATGTTCTCGGCAAAGTAAACCGCACCGTAGCCGGTTGCCTCTTTGCGGCCCAGCGAGCCACCCCAGTTAAGCCCTTTACCAGTCAGTACACCTTCGTAACGGCCAGTCAAACGCTTATATTGGCCAAACAGATAGCCTATCTCCCTTGAACCAACGCCAATATCACCCGCAGGCACATCGGAATGCGGGCCAATATGACGGTGAAGCTCCGTCATAAACGACTGACAAAAACGCATGATTTCGTTGTCAGACTTGCCCTTAGGATCGAAGTCAGAACCACCTTTACCACCGCCAATCGGCAAACCGGTCAGTGCGTTTTTAAAAATCTGCTCAAACCCCAGAAACTTGATGATTCCAGACGTCACACTAGGATGGAACCGCAAACCACCCTTATAAGGCCCGAGCGCGGAATTAAACTGTACGCGGTACCCTTTATTCACTTGAACGCGACCAGCATCATCCACCCAGCTAACGCGGAACATAATTTGGCGTTCAGGCTCGACGATGCGCTCAATGATACTGTGCTGGTGATAATGCGGCGCACGCTCAAACAGTGGACGAAGACACTCCAACACTTCTTCAGTGGCTTGATAAAACTCTGACTGTGCAGGGCTACTTTTCGCTAAACGTGTCAGCGTATCGTGGACATAGGGCATAAATAGACACCATTTGCAGTTATAAAATACGTAATTGGCCGGCCAGAGCTTTCACATATTTAACTGCGAGAGCGTAATTATGCATACCCTATGCCGCTTCGGTATGGGGCAAAAAACCGACAAAAATAGACCAAAGTCTAAAAAAATTTGCGCATTTCTGGTGCATAAGAAAAAACATATCAACCCTATTTAAACTTTTTATGGCAAAAAAAATACAGCTAAAATTTGTTAGTCACTAATTTTTAACAAAGATTCAAAAAATGCTCATTTTTCTTTATAGTTGGGTTGCCTCACTGCCACGCGTGGCATTTCAATAAATAAGCAATTTGGACATATAAGTCAGCTACCCCCGCCTGAAGGAGGGAGCTTGTGAAAACAAGCTAGGTTGACCAGGGAGAGCGGCTATATCGCCGCTACGTTGATAATAGGTCGTTAAGACTCACCAGTAGATGCTTCCTCAGTCTAATGCTCTGAAAGGTCAGCATCATGCTAGCGCAAGGTAAAACGCTGAAGGTGCTGATCGCTGCTAACCGTACCCTCGTTGGCAGGAGCTGGTTATCGACATTCCCGAGGGGAGATGGGGTGCAAGCCCCGCGACACAAGGCCCGTAAGGGCGTTAATAGGGAGGAAATCGCATGGCGGTTTTCGTACTGGATCAACAAAAGCAGCCTTTGATGCCGTGCAGTGAAAAGCGCGCTCGGTTACTGCTTGCTCGGGGTCGGGCGGTGGTGCATAAACGCTACCCGTTCACGCTTCGACTGAAAGATCGTATCGGCGGTGACACGCAGCCGTTACGCCTGGGCATCGACCCAGGTAGCAAAACCACGGGGCTTTCGCTGATGCGGGAATCAGATGGCGAGCAGCGCCATGTGCTGTGCCTGTTTGAGCTTACGCATCGCGGCTACCAGATCAAAAAAGCACTGCAACAGCGCGCCGCCTTTCGGCGTCGCCGCCGCAGTGCAAACCTGCGCTACCGCGCCCCGCGCTTTAACAACCGCACCAAGCCTAAAGGTTGGTTGGCACCGTCGTTGCAGCATCGTGTCGATACCACGATGGCCTGGGTACAGCGGCTAGGAAAACTGGCCCCGATCACCGCACTGGATCAAGAGTTAGTGCACTTTGATACGCAAAAGCTGGAAAACCCAGAGATCAGCGGTATCGAATACCAGCAAGGCACACTGCTGGGGTACGAAATCCGCGAGTACCTGCTGGAAAAATGGGGCCGGGAATGTGCCTACTGTGGCGACACCGAGACACCATTGGAAATTGAGCATGTGGTGCCGCACTCTCGCGGTGGCTCCAATCGCATCAGCAATTTAACCTTGAGCTGCCACCCCTGTAACCAGGAAAAGGATAGCCAGGCGCTTACCCGTTTTTTCGCCACAAGCAACGGTTTGAAGCGCCGACTGAAAGCCAACGGCCACACTGCCGACGCTCGCCTGGATCGCGTGCAGCGCCAATTGAAACAACCGCTGCGCGATGCCAGTGCAGTCAACGCCACACGCTGGGCGCTGTTTAATGCGCTCAAAGCCACTAACCTTCCCGTATCGGTGGCCAGTAGTGGCCGCACCAAATACAACCGCCAGCGGCTGGGCATCCCTAAAACCCATGCCTTAGATGCCGCCTGTATCGGTGCGTTCGGCACGCTGAACGACTGGCAGGTGCCCACTTTAACCATCAAAGCGATGGGGCGCGGCAGCTACCAGCGCACTCGCCTGACCAAACACGGCTTTCCGCGTGGCTATTTAATGCGGCAAAAGCAGTTAAAAGGCTTTCAGACGGGCGATATGGTCAAAGCCATCGTGACGACCGGCAAGAGGGCCGGCACCCATACCGGCCGCGTCGCAGTGCGCAAAACCGGCAGTTTTAACATCCAAACCGAAAATGGTGCCGTACAAGGTATTTCCTACAAATACTGCACTGTCATCCAACGCGGTGATGGCTACGCCTACCACCTCTTATCATCCATTAACCACAAAGGAGGCGCGGAGCAGGCGGTAGCGTAATCTCTGTCGCCCTGCGGGCGACGCGCTATCCCTCCCGGCAGTGACTGCTCCCCACCCTAAGTCGCTACGCAACCACGGGTGAGGCTTCCCACGTCTTAGGCCGCAGCCGGTGCGTGACCGGTCTTACACAGGCCTCGATGGGCAGAGACGGACAGCCCTTCCGCCTTTAATTTTAAAATGCCTTGCTGGCGAATAGTGATCGCGGCGTTTACGTC
>NZ_AHBC01000007.1:0-8887 GCF_000236625.2 Halomonas sp. GFAJ-1 | reverse complement strand
AAGAATTTGAAGCCAGGCGATTAAAGAGAATGTGTGTATCCTCTGCGGTACTTCAGGGAAGGTGCAGTATTGCATTCTGAGCACTAGGGCTAATTTTCAGTAGCTCTTTTCAGCGGCTACCAACCTGAAGAAATAATCTTTTTTGTAATATGCTCAATGGCTAGGTGACACATTATTTTGTAGCTAGACAGTAATAGATTTTAGTTGGTCTGTTTGCATTTGATATGCCCAATGCAAACGTTACCCTCTTGATCTTCAAACACCGGTATTGCGTCAAGTTTATCGAAGGCGCCCGTTAAACAGTTGCCTGTTTTACTATCAAAGGCTGCGCCATGGGCACTGCATAGCAAACGATTTCCATCTGACGAAATGATACTCTCTGACCGGTAATTGAGAGGTAAGTACTGGTGGGGGCAGGCATTGACGTAGCAATAAATAGCACCCTCTATGCGCGTTACAATGACAGGGAAAGATCCACCGTTGCTAATAATTTCCAGGCAGTGTGTTTTACCTTCTTGTATGAGATTAGAAGGACAAACAATAGCCCCCGCTTGGGGGGCATTCGCATAGTTACGCCAAGCGTCGTGCACAGGGTTTCCTTTTTACTGTTTAACAGTACTAGTCAGCAGTGCTTTGCAACACGCCTCGGTTAATTTGATCCTCTTCGATGGATTCAAAAAGTGCTTTAAAATTACCCTCTCCAAACCCATCATCGCCCTTGCGCTGGATAAACTCGAAGAAGATCGGACCAATCACCGTTTTTGAGAATATTTGTAGCAAAATTCTGGTTTCGCCACCGCCCAAGACGCCTTCACCATCAATCAAAATGCCACGGTTACGAAGTTTATCGAGAGGCTCCTGGTGGTATTTTACGCGCTCAAGCGACTTTTCATAGTAGATGCTTGGCGGGCCAGGCATAAATTCGAGTCCCTCAGCCGCAATTAAGTCAGTGCCGGTATAGATATCGTCCGTGGCAATGGCGATATGCTGAATACCTTCGCCGTTATACTCACGTAAGTACTCTTCGATCTGGCTATGATCGTCGGCACTCTCGTTAATAGGGATACGGATTTTACCGTCGGGGGAGGTTAATGCACGGCTTGTAAGGCCGGTTACTTTACCGGTGATATCGAAGTAGCGTATTTCACGGAAGTTAAAGGTGTCGTGATAAAACTTATACCACGTGTCCATGTTGCCGCGAATAACGTTATGAGTGAGGTGGTCAAGATAGTAAAAACCAAAGCCTTTAGGCTTAGGATCTTTCTCAGCTAACCACTCAAACTCATTGGAGTAACAGCTGCCTTTTTCGCCGTACGTATCAATAAAGTAAAGCAGCGAACCGCCAATGCCAATAACGGCTGGTGCGTCGATAGACTTATTGCCAGTGAACTCTTCAGCACCTAAATCAACGGCACGTTTTAGGGCATGCTGAGCATCAACTACGCGCCAGGCCATGGCCGGTGCGCATGGGCCGTGTGCCTCGATAAATGCTGATGCATGTGAGTCAGGCTCACTGTTAAGCAGGTAGTTGATATCACCCTGACGATAAACAGTGATTGATTTGTCACGGTGTTTTGCAACGGGGACGAAGCCCATTTGCCTAAACAGGCTGTCTAATTTTTCGGGCTCAGGGTGGGCAAATTCAACAAATTCAAAACCATCAGTACCTGCTGGGTTTACATCACTTATAGTTACTTTGGGCGCGTCGTGTGGGAAGGGACCCATCGTTGTCTCTCCTTATTGTTTTGTAATTTGACAAGATCAGTATAGGGAAGAGTCGGTGCAATTAGGTTGCAAACTAACCCCGTATGCAGCCAAATAGTGCACAGCTTGTGCGCAATTGGAGTCTTATATGCATGAGGTTTCTCTAGATCGTTACGATCTTGCAATTTTGTCAGAATTGCAGAAAAACTCAGCCCTCACTAATTCAGAATTGGGTGAGCGCGTCAGCCTGTCTCCCTCTCAGTGCTCCCGGCGCAAAGCGCGGTTAGAAACCGAGGGGGTGATTAAGGGGTATTCGGCGAGGCTAGATGCCGCTAGCCTGGGTTTTGGCTTGCGTGCCATCACTAGAGTTAACCTTAAAGCTCACGGTGAAAGCATGGACGATGATTTCGTAGCGTTACTGACGAAGCACGCCATGGTGCGAGAAGCCTACTCTGTATCCGGCGATGCGGACTATGTACTGCACGTAATAGCCAAGGACCTCACCGAATTTTCGGACTTTATTCACCATCATTTATTGCCTCATCCTAATGTCACCCAGGTCCGCTCTGAAATCATACTGCGTAGTATGAAAGAGGCGCAGGGCCTGCCAGTGAGTGGTGGTTAGGCTATGTCCGAAATCGCCGACTTTTCAGGCAACGCCTAATCAGAGGCTCCCTAAGCAACAGAGTTTTTTGTGTCCTGAGGGTTCTATGCGTCTTAAGTTTTACTGTCAGAATCGAATTGGCATTCTTCGCGATATAGTGGCTCAGTTTGCTGATTACCGAATTAATGTCGCGCGGGGCGAAGTGGGCGGTGAGCAGGGCAATACCATCTATTTGCATGTTCCGAACTTACTTAATGCGCAGCTACTGACGCTTAAGCCGGTATTGGAAGCCATCCCCGGCGTGTTTAGTGTTAAGCGCGCTAGCTTGATGCCCAGTGAGCGCCGTCATTTGGAACTGGATGCGCTGTTATCCTCGCTTTCTGACCCCGTCATGTCGATTGATATGCAGGGCCGGATTGTGGCGGCTAACCGTATTGCTGTTCAGGTATTGGGGGTGCGTGTTCAAGAAGTGCCGGGGCTCTCGCTGGATCGTTATCTTGATGAAGTGGATCTTCCCGATTTGATTCGCCGTAACAACTCACGCATCAATGGGCTGCGGATCAAGCTAAAAGGTGACACTTATCTTGCCGATATCGCGCCACTGCACATGGAAGACACGAAGGTGGATTCACTAGCAGGGGCGGTCGTGACGTTACACCGTGCTGACCGTATTGGAGCACGTATTTACCAGGTGCAGCGTCAGGAACTGCGTGGCTTTGAGGCCATTTTTCAGTCGAGTTCGCGATTGGAAGCCGTGATCAACGAGGCGCGTCGTATGGCGCCACTGGATGCACCGCTGTTAATTGTGGGTGAAACGGGGACGGGAAAAGAGCTGGTGGCCAGGGCCTGTCATTTGGCCAGCCCTCGGGGGCAAGCGCCGTTTGTGGTGCTTAACTGTGCTGGGCTTCCTGAGTCAATGGCCGAGACAGAGCTTTTCGGTTACGCACCTGGAGCCTTTGAGGGCGCTCGGCCGGAAGGAAAGCTTGGCCTCCTGGAGCTTAACGAAGGTGGCACGGTCTTTCTTGATGAAGTCGGCGAAATGAGCCCACGGCTGCAGACGAAGCTGTTGCGTTTTCTTCAGGATGGCGGCTTTCGGCGTGTGGGTAGCGAGGAGGAGACCTTCCTTGATGTCAGAGTAATCTGTGCCACTCAACAAAACCTGCCACAACTATGTAGTGAAGGGCTTTTTCGGCTGGATCTTTATCACCGGCTCAATGTGCTTTCGCTACAGGTGCCACCGTTACGTGAATGCCTGGACGGCATCGAGGAGTTGGCGGCCTATGTACTTGATCGTGCAGCGCGTCAGATAGGCTGCCCTTTGCCGGAGCTTTCGCCCACTGCGCTTGAAAAAATCACCCGCTACGACTGGCCGGGTAATGTGCGTCAGCTGGAAAATGTGCTCTTCCAGGCGGTGTCGCTGTGTGAAGAGAAGACCATTGAGCCGGTGCATTTGCGCCTTCCTTACAGCGAAGTGTCTTCTGAGCTGGCGGGGATTCCATTAGAAGGAAGCTTGAGCGACATGCTAGGCGAGGTGGAAAGAAACATCTTAAGTACGCTGTATCAGCAGCACCCCTCCAGCCGCCAGCTGGGCAAGCGGTTGGGCGTTTCGCACACCACCATTGCCAATAAGCTCAAACGTTACGGGATAGGTGCTCAAGACGATACTCAAAACAATAGCCAAGACAACACTTAAGTCATTACTAAGAGATAATTTGGGACGATTTTTATAAAATTTTTCATGGCCGTTAAATTAACTGTAACGATTTATTTACAGGGTGGCAGAGAAATATAACGCTTGGCCCCCGGCTATCGGCATTTTTTATTAAGTGTAACGTATAGTTTACGGTTGCGCCTCGCTTAGGCAGCCAGCGTCTCAATGAATGCGATTTAAGCCCATTCCTGCCCCATGGCTATCCCCATAGACTCTTTATAGATTGCTCTTTATGACGGGTTGACCGCCGTTGGTTGGCTTTTATAAGCAGCTAATCGCTTTTAAGTAGCTGTTCTAGCTGCTCATCAATAAATAGCCTAATAAAACAATACAAATTCATAAGGTTTCCCAATGACAACGACAAATACGCCTCCCAAAACGCTGTGGCTGGGCCGCTGGGGGTTTGTGCTGGCAGCCACGGGTTCTGCAGTGGGCCTGGGTAATATCTGGAAGTTTCCTTACATCACCGGCGAGTTCGGGGGGGGCGCTTTTGTGCTGGTCTATCTGGCCTGCATATTGGCGGTCGGTGTTCCTATCATGATGGCTGAAATCAGCTTCGGCCGCCGTGGAAGGGGCAGCCCGATTGACGCTATCCGTCGTGTGGTACACGAGTCGGGCCGCGGCAGTTTCTGGTCGATCTTCGGCTGGATGGCCATGCTCTGTGGGTTCATGATTCTGTCGTTCTATGTAGTGGTCGCTGGCTGGTCATTCTCCTATCTGTGGAAAATGCTGAGCGGCGGACTGGCGGGTAATAGCGTCGAAGACATGGCGGCTATTTTTTCCGCCAATAACGCTAATCCGTTTTCACTCGGCGCTTGGAGCACGCTGGTTACGGTGCTCACCATGTTTATTGTGGGCAAAGGCGTACAGGCCGGTATTGAAAAGAGCGTGAGCTGGATGATGCCTGGCATGGTGATCATGCTGGGCATACTGATTGGCTACGGTGCGTTTTCCGGCGGCTTTGCAGAGGCATGGTCGTTTCTGTTTTCCTTCAACACGGAAGGGTTAAGCAGCGAAGGCTTGCTCGCAGCGCTAGGGCACGCCTTCTTTACCTTGTCGCTCGCATCTGGTGCGATTCTTACCTACGGCTCTTACTTGCCAGACGGGCACTCCATCGCGCGCACGACGTTTAGCGTGGCTATCGCTGATACCGTAGTTGCACTGATGGCTGGCTTGGCTATTTTTCCGATTATTTTTGCTAACGGAATGAACCCCGGCGAGGGCCCAGGGCTGATTTTCATGAGCCTGCCGCTGGCGTTCCAAGCGATGCCCTTTGGCACATTGTTTGGCATTCTGTTCTTTTTGATGCTGTCGATGGCGGCGCTTACCTCGTCGATTTCGATGATCGAGGCGACGGTAGCCTGGCTCACTGGAAGCAAGGGAATGACGCGTAAACAGGCATCGTGGGGTGTGGGTATTGTGCTGTGGTTAGTGAGCACCTTGGCGATGCTGTCGTTCAATGTTGGTGCTGATTGGTCGCTGGCTGGGCGAAACTTCTTTGGCTGGTTAGATTACTTAACTTCCCGCTGGATGATGCCGCTAGGTGGCCTAGGCATGGCACTGATGGCAGGCTTCCTGCTGCGTAATGAAATATTCAGGGAAGAGCTAGGACTTACCCGCACTCAGCATATGCTGTGGTTGTTTATGGTGCGTTACGTCAGCCCGCTAGGCATTGTGTTAATTTTCATCGATGCGCTGGGCCTTGCCACCCTCCAGGTAGGCACTCAGTGGCCGTGGTTGCTGGCGCTGCTGGCGCTTGTCACCGTGGTGGGAGAATTGGCTAGCCCGCGACTGCGTCACCAAGCCTATTAGCGCACGCGGTACCAGCTGTTTAAACAGCTGCCTGAAAAACGCCCCCATCAAATGCTGATGGGGGCGTTTTGCGTTATTGGCATGGCTTGTTTCGCACAGTCATCTATTTCAAAGCCTACATACAAGCCTATTGAGCAATGTTAAATTAGCAAGCGTTGGGTTTGGCTCGATAGTTTAATTAGGCCGATAGTAAAGTACGACACCAATAACGGATCATAAAATACCAGGAACACGATTGTGTTAAAAAAATTTTGCGTTAACTCTTCGCTACTAACAATACTCACATTTGCGGCTGGGTCCGCCCATGCTGGCGGCTATGTGGGGGCATCTGTCGGTCAATCAGAGTTTCCGGGGGATTATGACCACTCCCTTAGCTTTTCTGTAAAAGGTGGCTATGCAGTGAGTGAGCATTTAGCGTTTGAAGTGGCTTACTTAAATCTCGGTAGTTCCAAAGATAAAAATGAAAACCACCCTACCCCTCCCTGGGAGGCTGAGGTAACGGGTATCAATACATCGTTAGTACTGAGCGCGCCTCTAAATCAACGGATTGATATGTTCGCTAAAGTGGGCGGCTTCTTTTGGCGTGTTGACGTTAGTGAAGACGGTTATGGCAATATTTTCTCTGACAGAGGCACTGATATCAGCTTTGGTGTAGGCGGGGCTTACCACGTCGCTGACGATATTTCCGTATTTGCTGAATACCAGCGTTTTGATGTTGATAGCGGAAAAATAGACAACTTTGCGGCGGGTATACACTTGTTTTTCTAGCCAGCGAGCCTGTGGCTGATCGAGAGGCAAAGCCCCCCCAATCCATGTATAGGGTGGGGGCAGCGACGTCCATCGTCATGCTCCCTTAGGTGTGCTGGGTAATGATCTCAGTATCAACCGATGCGCACTGCATGACCTTGATACGGGTCAATTTGGTTTCAAGTGAGATCGTATGGTGCAGATGATGAGAGCGCTGGAAAGAAGAGCGCTGAGAGCCAAGGTGGGGTGGTGAAAGCTGGCAAGAAGTGACGTGGGAGGGAAAGCGCTGAACAGTGGTGTTTATGGGGGAGGCATCAGCGTATCAATGTGTTCTCGCCGCTCGCTATGCGTCGCGGCGAGAACACTCGTCTACTGGCTTACAACACGGTTGGCGATACTCTCTTCCTCCGCTGCATTAACTAACTGCTCACGAAAGAAGGCAAGCGCTGCTGGCGCGTCCACACCACGGCTCTTTACAGACTCACTCCAGGCATCCTGCAAGTTGCTGGCGACGCCCCGCAGGTGGTCAATGTCTTGTTCCGATGCTTGGGTAAAGGTCGCGCCATTTTCTTCACCAAATTCAACGCCACGCTGGTCGGAAATATCCATCATGTAGCCAAATAGGCGTGAAAGCCGCTCGCCCGATACGCTTTCAATTGCCGCGCGGTCTTCGTCCGACACTTGATCCCAGAACATCGGGTTCATCACAATCGCAAAGCTGCCGCGATAGAAGCCGCCATCTACGGTAAGGGTATGCGGGGCTACTTCGGCAACGCGAAAGCTGCGCAAGCTTTCAAGTGTTAGCATCGCACCGTCAACAACGCCTTGGGAGGCCGCTTCGTAGGTGCCTGTTGGAGGAATGGCGACCCCAGTCACTGACATTGCCTCGGCTAAGCCACTCATCACTCCGCCGCCCACGCGCAGCCGTTTGCCGGCAAGCTCATCAATTGAGCTTATTTGATCACGGGTAAATATTTGCCCTGGGCCATGCACGCCCATCGCCACCACATCAACGCCACGGTGCTCATTAGCTTGCTGTAAATACTCTTGATGGGTATGCCAATAAGCGGCGGAAGCATCTTCTGAGGAGAACTCCTCAAACGTAGGGAATTCAGGCAGCTGCGTTGCTAGAAAGCGGCCCGCCATATGCGCATGAAAAATCCAACTGGCGTCCGCAATGCCATCCGCAACGATCTCCATTTGTGCGGGAGGTGGCCCCATATCATGCACCACCTCTACCGTGACCCGGTCATCAGTGGCTTCCTCAATCCACGCCTTCCAGGTCGGCCAAACAATGGTATTGACGCCATGGTTAGGCCCGCCCCAGGTACTGACGGTGATCGTTGTTTGTGCAAGTGCCGACATACTAAATGCCATGCTTGAAATAGCGATGGCACCTACGAGTAAGCGAGCAGGTTTATTCATTTTTAAAGCTCCAGAGCCGGCGCTATTAGGCCTTGTACGAAAACCTAGCGCCTGTGTTGTTATTGGTAATGCCTAACCCCGGGCAAGTGGCGTCTTCTCGGGGCTGCGTAAATCACACCGGTTACCATGCCTCTGGATAGTTTCAATAGCAACTAATTTGAGAGCGGTTGGTATTGTACTTAAGTCTTGGGTTTTAAGTTTTACAGAACTCGGGTGCTTAAAGATCTACAAGTTTGGCGGCCGTGGTCAGTGGAGTCAGCGAATCGGGATAGCGGTCTCTTCTTTGATATTACGTAGCACGAAATTGGAGCTGACCTGGGAGATACCATTTAGGGTGAAGAGCTTCTCATTCAGAAAACGGTCGTAAGCCGCCATATCTTCAATAACTACTCGCAGTACGAAATCGGCGTTGCCGGTGGTGGCGTAGCACTGCAGCACTTCTGGGTACTGCAGAATGCGATTTTCAAACTCAACGGTATTGTCAATGTGATGGCGAACCAGCGTCACCATGACCAATGCTGATAGTGGCTGGCCCACTAAGCTGGGCTCCACCAGCGCAGCAAAACGGCGGATAACGCCACTCTCTTCCAAGGCCTTTACGCGACGCCAGCAGGCGGCGGGGGAAAGCCCGATCTGTTCGGCAAGCTCATTGTTGGTAATGCGCCCCTGTTGCTGAAGCAGGGTAAGAATGCGCTGATCATGTCTGTCTAAGGTGATTTCTTTCGTCACTTCTCTCATGGCGTCATTTCATTTATTTGTGGTTTGTTGAATATCATTGCGTCTAAAGAAAAAAAATGAAAGGAATGATTAATAACCAGACTTTTGAAGAGTGAATTAGCAAGCACCTTTAGTGCGCTCTTGGCTAGACTCAAGCGTATTACAAC